>JAPPMM010000064.1 GCA_028819075.1 Gammaproteobacteria bacterium | reverse complement strand
CATAAGATCAACGACCACAACAAGATATAAATCCATCAACACCCGCCGGTCAGGCTGGGGTCTAGAATCTGCGAAGCGCGCTCATCATCAGGTCTCCCATGGCCGTGCCCATGTCCGCACCTGGGCCGCCGAGCAGAGGACCAACGGATGAGCGGCGACTTCCGCAGGGGGCGGTAGCGCTCGAATCAGCCTTGACCTTCCGCGTCGTTTTTCCCTTCCTTGTGAGAGAGCCAGACGACGATGTGCCTCCAACGAGAGATTCCCAATTGTTTGTCTACATTGACGAATCCGGCCACCCGCACCCGAAGGACGCTCACAGCCGCCCGGTGGATGTCGCCGTATGCTTGAAGCGCGAGGACGTGAGGCAGGTCACAGGGGCGCTCCATCGGTTCATGCAGGATTTCGAGGCGAGTATACCCAGTACGGCGAGGCTCCGGAGGGCTGAGCGCGAAGGCAAAGCCGTTGTCTTTCTCAACCGGAGTGCGTTGAGGTCGCCCGAAAAACGCGAGTACTCGGAGTCGGTGATGGATCTCATCCGGAATCTGGACGTTACGATCTTCGCGATGGTCATGGAGCGGCCGGACAGGCCGATCTACCGCGGAGAGGACCGCCTCCAGCCGCAACACCAATGGCTCCTGGAAAGAGTCGATGCTCTGATCGAGAGGAAGGAGACCGGTCGGATGGCGACCGTGGTCTTTGACGGGCGGGACCCCGCCGAGAACGTGAGGCTCGACAAGTGTTTCTCGAACTTCCTGTTCCGATCCGCTGCGGGGAAGGCGATGACGCGGATCGTACCCGGGGTCCTCTTTGTGGACTCGGAAATCACGCCAGGCATCAAGCTAGCCGACTTCTGTGCCTACATACTGAGAGTGTATTACGAGCGCGGCCTGGATCGACAGGAGCCGCGCGGTGATCCCTACCTGGCGATGATCAAGAGGTATGCGGAGATCGTCCGACAGAAGACGTTCGACTGGGAAGACGACGACGGCAGAAAATCGTGGGGAATCCGGACGATGGGGAAGGAACACTTCGTCTACGAAGACGAAGTTCCGCCCCCACGCTTGAGGAGTTAAAAAGCGGGAGCCAGTCGCGGCACCAAGGCTCTGAAAAGAACCCCTCCGGGCACCACTTCCGGCTCCACTTGAACGTTTAGGGGTGGAAGAGACTTTGTCAACCCCTTAATTCCGAGGTTCAGCCACCCCCAGTTGTGGCGGGCCGCTTGGGAATCGCCATCGATTCGAGCAGGCGAGTAGGGTTCGGGCGGGATTTCGGGCCTGGTGGAGACTTCCGGCTACCAGACCGGGAACGAGTGGCGGTCGGCGCCAAGACCACGAAGGCGGCCGTCATGGTTCCGCGTCCCGAAGCGCGACGGCACCAGGAGATTGCCCAACTTCCCCGTGTACCCGAGACATGCCGCCGATTCGATCGAAGACGCTGCCGCACCGCGATCGGAGCATTCGGCGGAACCTGCGTGCCTGCCAGAACCGCTGGGACCTGCTTTCGGAGCCCATACTGCACCTGCATGACGCCGCAGCGTGGAATGTGACGTAGGCGAAGGATCGACGCTCGGTGTGGCCGGTCCGATTGTCTTCCACCCCGCCGCCATCCGGTAGTCGCCATTACATCGACCAGTTGATCCGCCGCGGGTTCGTGCGCAAAAGACCGCGCGCGGAGTCTCTTTCGACCTATTGCACGACGAAGGGAGGCCGGGCCTACCTGGTCCGGCGGGGACTCGTCAGACCCATCGAACGTATGAGGAGGCCCCCCCGCGGATCTCCCGTGCCGAGGGCGCGCAGGCCGGTCGAGGTCAGGACCGAAGCAGTCGTCGCGAAGGCGGGATCGTCGGGCCTCCGAAGACCAGCCCAATGTCCTCACTTGGCCGCCACCCGACCGCATGCTGCACAGGCGAGGGCCCGATGGGGCGCTCTAGGGGTCGGGTACCGGATCGCCTTGGGAAGCCGCCCGCGATACCGATGGTCGGCCGTCAAGGCCGCGGCCCAGAGCGACCCAGCCCTTCGAAATGCCTGGATCGGCAGCGGGGACAATCGGCATAGGACATGCCCGTGTCATCTTCCCCGGCAGGTCGCTCCACAACCGTCAGTCCTCCGCTGGGAAGGCCGCCGACGTGCCGGAACCGTTCAATCTCACCCGGCGCCATGGCCCCCATTGGTCGCCCGCGCCACCCGGGGCGCGGTGGCGGTTCGTTGCGCTGGAAACCACTCAACGCCAGCGGGCAGCCTTCCGCGTCGCCATCGCATGGCAAGGATCGGGTCGATTTCAAGCATTAGGAGTGTTCAAGTTACTGGAGGTTCCCATCGATGATCTCCGGAGTCTCGCATGAACACGACCGACTACGACCGAATCGAGGCGGCCATTCGCTATCTGGCCCGGCATCGCAAGCGCCAGCCGGAACTCGCGGAGTTGGCGACGCACATCGGTCTGAGCCAAAGCCATTTGCACCGGCTTTTCTCGCGCTGGGCCGGCGTCACGCCCAAGCGCTTTCTCGAGTTTCTCACCGTTCAGCACGCCAAGAAGCTGCTCGACAGCTCCGAGCCCGTGCTCGCGGCCGCCCATGGCAGCGGGCTCTCCGGGCCGGGCAGGCTGCACGATCACTTCGTAACCGTGGAAGCCGTCACGCCGGGAGAGTACCGGAGCAGGGGTGCGGGGCTGACGATCCACTTCGGCACCGGGGAGTCACCGTTCGGGCCTGTGTTCGTCGCCTGGACCGAGCGCGGCGTTTGTCGGGTTGGGTTTGTCGCCGACGGGGATGTCGCCACTGAGAAGGAGGCTCTCCACCGGGCCTGGGGGCGGGCGTCGCTCGAACGCGACGAATCGAGGGCAACGACACTGGCGCGGTCCATCTTCTCGGCGCCCTTCGAAGCTGAGAGCCGCCCGCTGACCGTCCATGTGCGCGGGACCAACTTCCAACTGGCCGTCTGGCGCGCGCTGTTGCGCGTGCCGCCCGGGCAGGTCGTCACCTACGGTCGCGTGGCCGAAGAGGTTTGTAGCGCGAAGGCGGCTCGGGCGACGGGGAGCGCGGTTGGTAGAAACCCTATCGCCTTCCTCATCCCATGCCATCGCGTGATCCGCGCGGGGGGGATCGCGGGCAACTACGCCGGGGGCGTCACGCGGAAACGCTGCATGCTGGCGTGGGAAGCGAGCCGGCAATCCATCGGCCGCACCGAGATGGGGCAGGCCGGGGGCGTGCCATGACGCACGATTCGCTGTTCCCCGACCATGATTCCCTGACGGCGGCGGACCACGCGCTCACCGAACGCTTGGTCGCGGCGCGGCGTCTTTTGCCGTCGCGCGACGTAGTGCCCGATGGTCCGTCCGGCGAGTGGCTCCGGGAGCTGCGAAACATGGAATTTGACCAGCCCAGGGAGCTGGCGGACGTGATGGAATGGGTGATCGGGGGGCTCGAGACCGGCACGGTACAGGTGACGCATCCGGGCTATCTTGGCCTGTTCAACCCTGCGCCGACGTTTGCTTCCGAGTGCGCCGACCGCATCGCCTCCTTGTTCAACCCCCAAGTCTGCGTCCACTCGCATGCGCCGGCGGCGGTGGAGATCGAACTGCATGTGATCCGGGAAGTGGCGCGCAGGGCCGGCATGCCGGATGCGTCGGGCGGGCACTTCACAAGCGGTGGATCGGAAGCGAACCTCACGGCAATGCTCTGCGCTCTTCAGGCAGGATGTCCGGCGTATGGTGATGACGGCTTGCAGGCATTCGCCCGTCCGCCGCGCCTCTATGTGTCGGAGGAGAGCCATCTGGCATGGCTGAAGATCGCTCACGCCGGGGGCATCGGGCGCAACGCGGTCCGGCTGATCCAGACCGATGGGCGAGGACGCATGGGCCCCGGTGCTTTGGCCGAAACGATCGCGACGGACATCCGCAACGGTCGCATGCCTGTCATGATCGCGGCGACGGCCGGCACCACCAGCGCGGGCATGGTCGATCCGTTGACCCGCTGCGGCGAACTGGCAAGGGAGCACGGCATGTGGTTCCATGTCGACGCGGCATGGGGTGGTGCGCTGATCGCAAGCGATACCGGCGGTGCTCTCAAGGGCATCGAGCGAGCGGACTCGATCACGATCGACGCCCACAAGTGGTTCGCAACGACCATGGGAGCCGGCATGTTCCTGACCTCCAGACCGGATGTGGCCGGTCAGGTCTTCCGGGTTGACGCCAGCTACATGCCCAGAAGCGACACGGCCAAGGACTTCTTCGTCAACTCGAGCCAGTGGTCGCGCCGATTCGTCGGCCTGCGGCTGTTCCTTGCACTCGCAGCAGCGGGCTGGACGGGATACGCCGGCCATGTCGAACGCGCCCTTCGACTGGCGGACAGACTCGCGCGGCGGTTGCAGCGCGACGGTTGGTCGCTCGTGAACGACTCTCCCATGGCGGTCGCATGTCTCGTGCCGCCCGAAGGCCATGAGGCCGTTCGGAACTACGTCGATGCCGTTCGCCGGGACGGCCGGTTCTGGGTATCAACCGCAGTCTTCGAGGGCAGAACAGTGCTGCGAGCCTGCATCACCAACGGGCGAACGAGCGAGCGCCATATCGACGCACTCGTCGACACCCTCAAGGCGGTGGGGCCGTCGATTGGAGCACACAGGCCGAATCCGACCTGAGTGTTTCGGAACCTCCCCGAAACCGATCTCGACTCGTACAGAATGCTCGCTTCCGCATGGTCGACGACGACGTGTCTGATCGTTTTCCCGGGAGTGGCTGCCCCGTCTACCGCCTGTGGTCGGGATCGCGACAGTGGGACGCGTAGCGACCCGTGCTGCTGATGTTCCCCGAATGTCGGTTCGATGCCAGCGCCAAGCTCTGGATGAGGCCGACAGAGAAGTGGCTTCGCGGCCCAACAGAATCTCGGGCGTGAGTCGGTTGGGGCACCCGAGGACAGGAAGCAAATGACGACAGTCTCCACGGTTGCAGCATTCCTCACAGAGATCGAGAGCTACGGTGACGCCGTGTACCGCAGCCAAGCCAAGGCTGAGTGGAGTGTGGATTGTTCCGCGGCGCGTCGACTCGCGCCCGGTGCCAAGGGGGAGGACCTAGGCAAAGTGACGCACTCCTTGGCAGCATACACCGAGATCCTGCTGCGGGGCGCCCTGCGACATGTCGGCCAGGATAATGACCAACGAACAACTCCTGACCCTCATCGCCTCCATCCTCATTCCCCTGGGGAGTCTCATCCTGGTCCAGACTCGCGCCACACGTCAGGATTTGAAGGAATTGCGCGGTGAGGTTGCTAACCTCCGTAGACATGTGGACACCCAGATCGGGGAACTCCGGGAGCGCATGGCGCACCTGGAGGGTCTGCTGGAAGGTCTGCGCCAAGCCATCACCCGCCGAAGTGTCGCCTGAGCGGCCAGAGGGCGGCAGCGGAAGACCCTCGTGGTCGGCACCGCGTCGCGTTGCGGTTCGCCGGTCGGCTGCCTGACGTGATCCTGGTTCCCGACTAAATTACAATGAGAAGACTCATTCGGCTCGTCCCGAGGAAGCGGGGCAACACGCTGCTTCTGGAGGCTCCAGCCGTCCAGATGGAGTTGACGCGACGATGACGGCAGTTCACCCCGCAGTCGCCTACGAACCAGGCGTTGTACCCGAACCGCTGGCTGAGAGAGTCAATCTGATCCAGTTCCTCCGTTTGCTGCGCGACAACCAACTGTCCGTGTACACCCGCGACTCTTTCGTCGCCGACTTCAGCGAAGTACGGCTTCTTTTTCACAACTTCGTTCTCCTCAATGAACCCGATTTCATCGAGCACATCCTCGTCACCAACCGCCAGAACTATGTCAAGGGACACCTTGCCCGCCAGATTCTTGAGTGGGCTCTGGGCAACAACCTGGTGATCAGCGAGGGCGACTTCTGGCGCCGCCAGCGCCGCATCATGGCCCCCGCCTTCCATCACCAGCACCTAGCGCAGGCAGCCCATGTGATGGTGCGTCGCGCGCGGCAGCGCATCGAACGCTGGCGCACGCCGTGTGAGAGGGGAGAACGCCTCGACATCGCCCACGAAATGATGTCGCTCACGATGGAGATCGTCGCCGAGGCGCTGTTCTCCAGCCAGATTGCCAACTCGATAGATGAGCTGGGGCGGGCGATGACGACACTCCTTGCGTCCCTGGGCACGCCGAATCCGCTTGACCTTCTCGGCCTCCCGGCATGGATCCCACGATGGCGCTCGCACCGCACCCGCTCAGCGCTGGCTCGGCTCGACCGGATGGTCTACGGCATCATTGCTTCACGACGCGCCACCCAGCACGGTCCTGAAGATCTGTTGGGTTTGCTCCTCGCCGCGCGCGACGACGAGACCGGCGAGGGGATGACGGACCGGCAGCTCCGCAACGAGGTCCTCACGTTCTTCTCCGCCGGACATGAGACGACGGCGCTGGCCCTAACGTGGACGCTGTACCTGCTGTCGCGACATCCCGGCATCGAACGCGCGCTGCACGACGAGGTGGACCGTGTGCTGGGCGAAGGGGAGACGACGTTCGCTGACGTCCAAGCGCTGCCCTATACCCGAATGGTCATCCAGGAGGCGATGCGGTTGTTTCCGCCGGGCCACGCTTTCAATCGCGTGGCGGTCGCGGACGACGAGGTCGGGGGGCACGCCATTCGTGCCGGCAGCGTGGTGACGATCAGTCCCTACCTCACCCACCGCAATCCGAGGCTGTGGGAGGATCCGCTACGCTTCGATCCCGAGCGGTTCACACCTGATCGGGTCAAAGCACGTCATCGTTTCGCGTATTTGCCCTTCGGCGGCGGGCCGCGCATCTGTATCGGTAGGGGCTTTGCCATGATGGAGGCGTGCATGGTGCTTGCCACCATCGCCCGCGCCTATCGCCTGCGTATGGCGCCCGGACACCGGCTTGAAGCGCAAGGCGGGATTACCCTTCGCCCGCGCTACGGTCTTCGCATGACGCTCGAGCCGCGCTCACCCGGGCCGGGGGTTGCATTCTGACCCTTCGCTGTTTCACAACGCCCAGCGCGCCGTACTCGCCGGAGCTAGGGGAGCCGATGACGCTGAAGTGCTCCGGCGACTCCTGAACCACGCGAATCAGCGCTTCCGGTTCAGCTACGTGCTCGGAAACGGCCCGAAGGTGGCCTCTAGCAACTCGGACTTCGACGATGAGGATTGCTGATGCCGTCGTGACCGCACGCTGCACAGGCGAATGCCCGATGCGCGCCCGCTCGGTGGCCCCTCCGTCCAGCCGTCAAACCGCACCTCCCGCAACTCATCGTGCCAAGCCTCGCTTCAACGAAGACCCGGTGTCAGCTGGTCACCGTGCTGTACCCCGTGGTCGAGTGATCGACCGGGATTCGCCGGCGGAGAATCGGATCAACTTGTCCCGAATCCATTGAGCCAGATGCTCCGACACCGACTGCCGAACGCTGAGCAAGCTGGCCCCGCCCAGTAGAGAGAAGAACCCCACCAAGATTCCCACGCCTGCCACGACTCGCGCGGCCGATTGCAGCCAGCCCACCAATACCAGATCGAAGACGACATCGAGAATGGAGTGAAGTGCCGCGCCTCCAGTCAGTCCCGCAAGAATTGAGAAGAGCAACCAAGCTACGAAGTTCCCTACCCTTTGGCCCCTAAGGGTGGCCGCGATCTCCACGGCCCTCCATTTCCCGCTCGCCTCTCGGGCAGCAGATCTCTCCGTGTCCGCCTCGCTGAGGGCCCGCTTGGTCGCTTCCGTCGCCTCCCGGGCGGCAGAAACCTCTGCCTCCGCCTCGCTGAGGGCCCGTCTAGTCACTTCTGTTGCCTCCCGGGCAGCTTCCGTCTCGCTGCGTGCCTCCCTGATCGCTTCCCGGGACTCCTGGGTGGCCTCTGCACGGTACTTGCCTATTACACGCTCGATCGCCTCGTGAATCGTGTCAGCGTCTGGTTCGCCGCTGTCCTCCACTCTTGCAAGAAGTGGCTCAGTAAGCTCACTCGCCACCACGGCCACGGTCTCATCGCTCGTGATTTCCTCGTTGTCGCACAACTCCCGCAAGTTCACGATGAACTTACCCCATGTTTCACGGTTTGGCCGGAGCGCGGATCTGCACAAAGCAGCCAACTCGTGCATCTTGATCCCGTATGCAGCTTGTGGTTTCTTGAACCACGCGATACTTGAGAGAGCGTACTGGTGCACAATCGGGGGGATCCCGGCCTCGCCTTGATCTCGATACCATTGCTGCCCCTTCTTGATCACCATACCGCTGGTTGTACAGAAGACTGCTCCTGCGCGCTCGATCGAGGTGGCAATCCGCCCCCGTCGGAGAGTCAATGTGGCCGCAATGACGTCCACGTCGTGACGGATGCGCGGGGTTTCAGAGTTATCTGTCTCTCCCGCCAATGCCTCTGCAAGAACCGTCTCATCCAAAGTGAAACGTCGGTCCCGGTTAGGCATCTTCCGTACTTGAATCGCGAGCCTCGATAGGTGTCTCTCGAGCATGGCCGATATGGTCCGGATATCGCTGGGTGCCATCCGCTGTGTCAAAATGTGATTGGTCAACTCTGTAGGATATAGCTCAAGGTGTCCTCCAGGCCTGCCGAGCCGATCCTCATAGACGGCGAGTATCCGCCGTATTTCGCTCACGGTTGGATCGAAAGCTGCCGTGATCGCACCGGCTTCGCGAATCAATGACAAAAACTCGGCCGTGGCCAACCTGTTCGCTTCGCCGTTGAGCCCTAATACTGACAACAAGATCGGTGTATCTAGAAGTACAGTCAGGTTCCGAAAACGCTGGGAAGGGAAACTCACGTCCTGCAGGAGCAACGTGTCCTTGAGTACGAGACCTTCTGTCAACGCTTGAAGTCGCGCAGCGAGGTTCTCAGACTCTAAGGCTTCTTCTGTTATGAACGCTGCAACGAGCCGGGAAATCCTCCGATCTAGCGCAGAGCCATGTCGGGACGATCCCGGCAATCCCTGCTCGAGAAGGAGCGGTGCCTTGTTGTCAGTGATAAACTGCGCCAAAACCGTGAGTGCTTCATCAGGACGTAGAAGGACTCCCTGCTTGTCGGCATAACCCGAGAACGCACCCGCCAAGATCTCATTCTTAGCCTCCTGGTTTGATCGTACCTCGTCTAACCCGGGGTCCGCGAGTCCACCGGCGTAGAAAAACCGCCCTCCCTCCCGACGAAGCTTCCCTCTCCTAGAGAACCGCCCAAGGACGGTCTTGACCGTGTCCGACGGCAAGACAAGACCAGACCGATGCAGGACCTGTGAGGCTATGTCCTGTGGGAGAAACGAGTCCTGCCCGCAGTGGATCACGGCGTCTCCAACAAACGGCTCGACGAGTTCCAAGTGGTCACGTCCCTCATCGAACCGAGTCTTTAGGAGCGCGAGAGTGGCCAGACCTTTGGGCGTTCCTATCATCGTCCCTTCTCGCTTTGATTGGCCTCTGGTGGGCGGCCAGGGGTTGCCAGGAAAAGTTGGAGGGTTCCGAATCGTCGTGTCTCCCGGGCGCTTGGTCCGAGTGTGGCATCAGACGCTAGTAACCCTAACAGGAAGACCGCTTCGATCCAGAGAAGATGCGAGAGGAACAGCCGACCGGACAAGGCCGGTCTGACGGAGCTGTCGGCGGCGGCGGGCTGCGAGCACCTGCTCGCGCTGTTCAACGTCTTCTCCAGCTTTCTCAGTCTGTTAGCGTAGCGTCCTCCTCCGTCACCCCGAGTTGGGCGGCCCCGCCGGCTGAGCGTATGGCGCGACAGCCTGGGGGCTCCCTCACCACCAAAGCCAGCAGCCGCTGAACACCTCGCTATGGATCTCGACCGCGGAAACCAGACTTCCTTCTCGCACCTCGGGTGCCATCACCGTTAAGGAGTCCGATTGGCCACGCCGATGCCCTCCAGCGCCGCCCGAATGCTCACGCTGCACAGGCGCCCGCCCGATCCGCATTTGGGGATTGACCGGGGGCTGGGGCGTTGGTCAGCTGACCTGATTGTGGAAACTAATCTCGTGGGCGCCAAGGTGTTGGAGCCCGATGTTCCCCGCTGCGCTCGGGAGCAACTCCGCAAGCCAACGAGCTCGGTGATACCTGAGCGTCTTGGCCCCCCGCCAGAACCACAGTGGAGCGACGTACCGGGCTAGGTGCATTTGCGACAAGTCCGTAAGGTCCCAGTGGATGAATCGAGCAAATGCGGTTACGGCAAGGAGGTGTAGCCGTCGTGGCCGGATCCGATGCGACTGGTCGCTGTAGATCTCCTGCCGAAGCCGATCTATTCTCTTGGCGATCGGGGTCCGAGGGCCTTCGAGATCGGGCGGGCCGGAAGCGAAGCGGACGGTGATAGCTGAAGGCAGCCAGTCGGTCAGGTCGACGTACAGCGCGCTCCCATGATAGCGACTGTCCCGGGTCTGCTTGGCCGCCTTCGAAACACGGTTCTTGACGCTCTTACCCTCTGCTATCCTCTTGACTTCAATCGCATACCTCAGCGTGCCCTTCCGAACGATGTAGTCGGGATTCGGACCCTGTGGGTTCGTCAATACGCCAAGCGGTACACTGGCGCAGGAGAGAGCCGCCCCGACCCAGAGTTCGCTCTGAGCTTGGTACGCCTCATGCGGAGTCACTCCGATGGTTCCGCCAACGGCTTTCTTAAGGATGTTGGCCGTTGGATCCAACCGTTCCTGCGGCAGCATGCCCCTGATGATGATGAACTCCTGAGCGTCGACGGCCGCCTGAGCAATCTTCAGCAGGTCTTCTCGCGGCTCGGGAAACTCCCCGGCGGACGCGACTTCCTGAAGGAGCTTCACGGTGTTCCGCAACCGACTTCCCCCCTGCACATCGATACCCCATGCCTCGATCCTAGCTATCGCTCGCTCAAGGCCCTTGGCCAGGTCTGCCATCCTCTCTGGGGTAAAGGTCTTGTCTGGCGGTGGCGGATCGGCCGCGTGATACACTGGACGAAGTGTGATGCTCATGTAGCGTTTTCCTCGTGAAGGCGACCCCCGGTTTAGGGGCGACATGGACTCATCAGGTTCGTGGTTGCGCCCCCCGGACCCTGCGACAATGTCACGCCCGACGCAGGAAGGGATCCCGCGGCGGGATGTCTGTGTCTTCTGGTGGGTCTTCGAAGATGGCATCCTCACGTTGGATCGCGTCAGCCTGCTTCATCACCTTCTTGGCGGCCTTCCGGCGGACATGCGCCTGCGCGGCTAGGTGGCGGCGCTTGTAGTCCCAGGCTTCGCCAGCCAGATCGCGGGCCAAGGCGCGGAGCCTCTCGATGGTCGTCGTCATAGGTGGTCCTCCGGGTTGGATGGTCGCTAGTGCTCAACGATACCACGGGGCCCATCATCGATATATCAGCGCCGCGCGCAACCACCACCCTCGCAACAGCGGAAACCTCCGCTGTGACCCTCGAATCACGGGAACCAGTAGCCATCACGGCGGGTGTCCGATCGCCACGCCCATGACCCCCAGAGCCGCCCCTAGCGACCTCACGCTGTACAGGCGTTAGTGACGCGGTGTGCCTTGCCTCTGGGGGACGTTTCGTCGAGGCTCCATGACCGGCGGAGGTCAATTGCGCGGCTCCGAGCGGCATCCCGGTCCTCGGTCGAACCGAACTCCCGGGCGGCGGGCGGCAGCGGAGCGGTCGGGGTTGCGACAAGACTCGTCAACGGCGGCCCGACCTCACGGCCCTCCTCTGCACTTGGGCCCAGGCATGCGGTAACCGAGCCCGCGCTCGTTCAGGATCCAGGCTGCCGAGGACCCGTCCTCGCCCAGCTTGCGGCGGAGCGTCTGCACGACGGCGTGCACGAGCTTCGGATTGACGCGGCCGGGGTGTTTGCTCCACGCCTGGCGAAGCAGCGAGCGATAGGTCGAGACCCGCCCCGCGTTTCTGGACAGCACCCTCAGCACCTCGTACTCAGTGGCCGTCAACTTGACGGGGCGACCGGACACGGTCACGCGTCGCGTGTCGTAGTCGATGGACAGCGCCCCGAGCTCGAAGCGCGCAGGCGCGCCGCGGCCCCGCAGTGCCGCCCGGACCCTCGCCGTCAGCTCCGTGGGCGAGAACGGCTTGACGATGTAGTCGGCGGCCCCGGCTTCGAGCGCCCTGGCGACCGTCTCGTCGCGCCCGTAGGCGGAGATGAACACGACCGGCTGATCGGCCAGTTCGGGAACCTGCTCCATCAGCTTGATCCCGTCCGTCCCGCGCAGCATCAGGTCGAGCAGGACGAGGTGGGGCTTCTCGGCGCGGATCAGGCCGGCCAACTCCCGGTGATCGCCCGTCGACAGGGTCGCGTAGCCGGCCGCGCGCAGCACGTCGCGGACGTAGCGGAGCACCTCGGGATCGTCGTCCACCACGAGGACCGTCACCGGCTCCCGCCCCTCCTGGAGCATCACCCCCGGGCTTCGGGCCGACGGCGGTATCCCGGTGGGCGCCACGGCCTCTTCGGCCACCGGGACCGTGAAGGTGAAACACGAGCCCCGGCCCGGCCCGGCGCTCTCCGCCCGGATCCGCCCGCCGTGGGCCTCGACCAGTCCCTTGCAGATGGCCAGGCCGAGGCCGCTCCCGGGACCGCGGGTCCCGCCGTCGCCGCCGGAGTGCTTCCGGAACAGGTGCGGGAGCTGCTCCGGCGCGATGCCCCGGCCCTGGTCGGAGACCGAAATCGCCACGTGGCCGCCGTCGCGCCGGGCGGAGACGCGGATGGGCGACGAGGAGGCGGAGTGCCGCGCCGCGTTCGAGAACAGGTTGCTCAGGACCTGAACGCCGCGTTCCCGGTCGGCCATCACGCGGGGCAGGTCCTCGGGCAGGTCGGCGGCGACCCGGTGCCGACCGCCGCCGCTCACGAAGCTCCGCCGCGCCACGTCCACCAGCGGCGCCACGTCCGAGGGTTCGGGCGAGACCGACAGCGTGCCGGTCGCGATGCGTCCCGCATCCAGCAGGTCCCGGATCAGACCGCTCATCCGGGCCGCCTGCTCTTCGATGATGCGGAAGAACTGCATCATCTCGGCCTTGGCGAACCCCGGCTCGGCGCGGAGGACCGCGCCCGCCGAGCCCTGGATCGAGGTGAGCGGCGTGCGCAGCTCGTGGCTCACGATCGCGAGAAACTCCGTCCGCATCCGCTCCAGCTCCTCGAAGGGGGCCAGGTCTTGCATCGTGACCACGACCGACTCGACCTCGCCGTCCGGTCCGTGAATGGGCGTCGAGTTGATGAGCGTCCTCACGCTCCGGCCGTCGGGCACGGCGAGTTCGATCTCCTCGGCGCGAACCGTCTCGGCATCCCGCAGTTGCCGCTCCAGCGGGAAGTCCGCCAGGGCGACCTCGCTCCCGTCCGCCCGCCGGCAGGTGACGAGCCCGGCCAGCTCCTCGACTGAGCGGCCGGCGACCCTGAGGCCCGCGACGATCCGTTCCGCCTCGCGGTTCATCGACACGACCCCGCCGGTCCCCGCATCCAGCACCACCACGCCGACCGGCGAAGTGGCGACCAGCGCCTCCAGCCTGTCCCGCGCCCGCCGCTCGTCCCGGAAGGCGCGTGCGTTCGCGATCGCCGTCCCCGCCTGCGATGCGAACAGCGGCAGCACCTCCTCGTCCCCGGCCGTGAACCCGCCTCCGTCCTCCTTGTCGATCACGAACAGGTAGCCGACGCACGCACCGCGGGAATCGATCCGCGCGCCCCGTGCGCTGCCGTACGGCAGCACGCCGGTCCCGAACCCGTGGTGCCCGAGGTAGCCGGGGATGTCGTCGAAGTTCAGCGCGCCCGGAAGCCCGGCCAGATGCCCGAACAGCCGCGGCCCGTCGGACCAGCCCTTGAGCCGCCCGTACTCGTCCGCCGTGATGCCGGAGCCGACGAAGCGCCGGGGCCGGCCGGCCTCGTCCACCGTCGCGATCAGGCCGTAGCGCGCGCCGGTCAGCGCACGGGCGCTGTCAACGACCTCCTGCAGGACCGCTTCGGGATCGAGGCTCGCGCCGATGCGCACGGCGGCGCGGCTCAGCTCGGAGACGCGCCGCTCTAGCGTCTCGATTCGGTCCCGCAGCGAAGCCGAATCGTCGGTCATCGCTCGGCCTTTCCTGAAAATGAAGTAATCATCGCTAAAATCTCGCCGAAATAGGTATTTTACTCGCCCACAGATCGGAGTTCAAGCCGTATTATAAAGTTTGCATCGTAGATGCCAGATCAGTGTTGTGTTGTCGAACCGGGGGAAGTCTAGCATGAACGCGGCCCAGAGAGAGCCGAACCGACAAGGAGGGAAAGCGAATGCCACCCGTCGGGGAATCTCTTTCGGGTGATGACCGGGCCGGAAACCAACGGTCTCGGGAGCGTCTGCGCATCCGCCGACGCCCGCGAACCCCGCCTCTCGTCGCCGCCGCCAAGCGGGGGGGGGGGGGGGGGGGGGGGGGGGGGGGGGGGGGGGGGGGGGGG
>JAPPMM010000063.1:3292-4704 GCA_028819075.1 Gammaproteobacteria bacterium | reverse complement strand
CAGCACCCCGCTGCCGCCGGTGCGCACCTCGTCGGTCATGTCGATGCGGCGACGCAGCAGCCCGGGCTCCTCCTCGGCGCGCCGGAAGAGTTCCAGCAGGATGGGGATCTTGATGGAGCTGGCCTGCGGGAAGACCAACTCGTCGTTCACCCGGAAGCGGTCCCCCGAAGTCAGGTCGATGATGTGTACGCCCGCGACGCCCTCATAGCCATCGACGATGCCTTCCAGCTCCGTCTGCAGCTTGCTGCGGAGAAGCGCCAGATGCTCCTCCTGGCCCGAGAGCGGGGAGGCGGGGGAGAGGAAGAGCGCGGACGCGGCAAGGCCGAGGGCCATGTGGCAGGCGAGGATACGGTGCGGCAGCAATAGCGTCATGGTCCCTCCTGATGATGTGCTTCTGGCTGGTGCCGAAGCGGCGTTGGCGACTCCGTGTGGCATCGGGTGACGACCAGGATTCGGTCGCACCACTTTCTCAGATGAGCATCGCCGAGAAAACCGCCCGATGCGCAGCCACGATGCGTTCCAGAGCCTCCCGGTTGGGCTCGAGCGACCACTCGCCGCGCTCGGAGGTTCCCCCCAGCACGATGCCGTCGCTGCGCGGCTGCATGTGGATGCCCAGGCCGCCGCCGGAAACGGGAGCTCCGCCGAAGGTGCCGTAGTTCACTTCCGGCTGCGGAATCAGCACGGTGAGTTGTCCCTTGAGGGGGACCATCGTGCGGTCATCGAACAGATCCCGCGCGCCCAGCCCGGTGCAGTTGACGACGACCGGCTCGTCGAGCTCCACCAGCTCGCTCGGCTCGGTGAACTTGCGGATGACGATGCGCCCGCCGCGGTCCACGACGTCCCGCACCAGAGCATCGAGATAGATGGAGGGTTCGATGCGCATCTGGGTGCGCTGGGTGGCGTAGCGGGTTGCAAACGGATGTTCCCCGGGTCCGAGCAGCCTCGTGCCCGTGCGCAGGTGCGCGGGAAGCAGCGGCTCGGAGTCCCCTCCCCCGTCCCCCCTGGGACGCGGCTCGTTGTCGCTCAGCGCGTAGCTGTGAATCCACGAAACACCGTAGCCGCGCCCGACGAGCAGTTGCAGCTGCCGATAGGAAATCTCCGCGGCTTCACGGAACTGCGCGTCCCAGGCGGGCGTGCGCAGGTCACCGTCGACGAGGCCCGAGGTGGGGGTGAACCCCGCGAGCGACATGTTCGAGGTGGTGTTGGGGGGCACGTCCACCGTGTAGATGGTCACGTCGAACCCGCGCCGCTGCAGCTGACGTGCGGCGGTGAGCCCCGCGGCCCCGCAACCGATGACCGCAGCGCGGCGGCTGTCGTCCTCCAGAGCCATCTCCGCGGCCATGGCGCCCGTGCCCCACGAGAGCGACATCCCCGCCCCGCCGTGCCCGTAGTTGTGGATCACGGTGGTCTCG
>JAPPMM010000063.1:0-3282 GCA_028819075.1 Gammaproteobacteria bacterium | reverse complement strand
CAGCCGCTCGGCGCGCAGCAGGAAGCCCGCCGGGCGATGGGGGCGGAGGCCCACGGTGGTGCGGATGATGCGGTTCGGGTCCACGCGCACCGGCGCGAGCCGCAGCGGCGGCCGGCCCATGGGTGTCGAGCGCACTCCGCACGCGCCGAGCCCGCTCCCGAGCAGCCCCAGGCCACCGATCTTCAGCAGCGTTCGTCGGTCCATCATGTCTCCGGCCCATTCTGCCATGGCAGGTGTCTTCGCCGAAGTCCCATCTTGGATAGCTGGCCGACAACGGGCAACTCTGCCCCGCGCGCCTTGAAGAGCGGCAGCCGGTCGGCTAGCCGGCGCAGCGTTACCCGGGGAGGACGAACCCCACCGCGCGGTCCACGTCCCGGATGTCCACCACTGCTCCGTCGCGGAAG
Organism: Gammaproteobacteria bacterium; assembly: GCA_028819075.1. NCBI lineage: Bacteria > Pseudomonadati > Pseudomonadota > Gammaproteobacteria > Gammaproteobacteria bacterium. Next base: position 2,878 of record JAPPMM010000063.1, on the reverse strand, counting down.
TCGATGACGATGCGCCACGGCCGGGCGCTCCCCTCTCCCGCGATCGGTTCCAGCCACGCGCGCTCGATCCAGCGCACCCGCAGCAGGGCATCCTCCAGCGCCGCGAGCTGAAGGTCGGTCTCGGGTCCTGCATCGATGTAGTAGTTGACGGTCTCCACATCGAAGGGGTGGTTGATGCGCCAGCGGTTGAGCGCCTGGTTGACCGTCACGAAGTCCGCACCCGTGTCGATGAGGTGCTGGGCGTGGAAGCGGAGCAGCATGTCGTTGTGCTTGGGATTGCGGGCCAGCGCCTCCTCCAGGAAGCGCTCGTACTCCGCGACATCCCCCGACGCCAGCGACTGCATCCCCTGGATGAACTCCGTGTCCGCCTCCTCCGGAGTCACCCGCACCAGCACCTCCGCCAGCGCGCGCCCCTCCTCCGTGAACCAGCCCGGAGGCTCGGAGCCGCGCGAGAGCCACCACTCGCGCCCGCCCACGATCAGGCAGAGCCCGTAGATGACGAGCAGCAGGCGGTATTTCCGGTGCCACGGCATGCTACAACCCCTTCTGCACGCTCTTGTCGCGCACCTTCCAGATGAAGGAATCCACGTAGTAGTGGGTCAGCGCGTACGCCGCGATCAGCGTCTCCGCGAAGAGGGCGTAGCTCGCCGCGTAGTCGAGCCCGGCGATGTTGAAGTTCTGGATGGCCGCGTAAGGCGCAAAGTTGACCACCCCGAACCCGAACTCGTCGAGCGGCCGGTTGATCATCAACTGCACGACGATGGCGTACGCGCCCCCGCCCAGCAGGAACCACTTCAGCTTGCCCTTGCCCGCCAGGCGGCTCCAGAAGCCCGGCTTCGACACCTTCAGGTCGGCTTTGCGCCTCATGAAGAAGTAGACCATCACCATGTACTGGACCCCGTGCATGATCCGGTGGGCCACGTTGTAGATGAGGATGGAGTTGGTGTGCCAGGCCGCGAAGTACCACAGGAAATAGCTCGCGGCGATGAAGACGTACTTGATGGGGTTGATGCGCCCGCCGTTCTGCACCAGGCGCCACAGGTGCACCGCATAGCACGCCAGGTAGATGCCCAGGGCGAGCCAGGCGACCTGCTGCAGCGTCTCGACGAAGCCCGCCGAGACGGGAATCTGCATGCGGTGCAGCTCGCGGATCCACAGGTGCCTGAACATGGGCGCCTGGATGAACATGTTCAGGTACAGCGTCCAGTGCAGCGCCAGGTCCCAGCGGCCGGTGGAGGGCGTGCCCGCGCCCGCCTTGAAGTCGTAAATGCGGCTGAACCCGTGCTGCTGCATGATGCTGTGCTGATGGTCCCAGGCCGTGACCATGAGCAGCAGGGTGATCGGGGCCCAGGTGAGTCCCGCGGCGGTGAGCCCGAAGATGACGAGGGGACCGAGGACGAGCCGGTCCTTGAAGCGCGCCCACTCCTCAGGCATGCCGTAGCTGCGCACCCAGCCCGCGTAGTGGTGCGGCACCGTGATCCACAGGTTGACGGAGGCCACCACGACGTACGGCAGCCACATCTGGAAGCCCAGGGCGATCGCCACCGCCAGGAAGGGCAGCCCCAGGAACCACACCAGGTCGAGGCGCGGGTTCAGGATATAGCCGGTGCGGAAGGGAGATCCGCCTGACCGATTGCTCTGTGCGGGCATACCTGGCTTGCGTGGCGAGTATCACGAGGCGATCTCGGCCATGTCCTGCTGCCAGGCGGAGTCGCCGCTGAACATCGCCAGCCGGCGGGACCGAGGTCAAGACGCCTTTGTGGGCTCCATTTTTCGTGGTGGAACCCGACCCCTGGAGCGTCTCCGCGTGGCCCTTGAGCCAGGGGCCGCCGGCGCGGATCGACCAGAGATCCGAGGACCGGATGGTACGAAGTCCTCCTTCATTCGCTCCTGATGCAGGAGTCAGTCGTCTTCTCAATCGACCCATGAGGAGGTTTCCAATGAAGCTGCTATCGCTCGTGCTCACTTTCGTGCTGTTCGTCCTCGCCTCTACCTCTCCCGCCTCGGCCCAGGCCACGTTGTCCCTGACCGGCGGCGTCAACCTGTCGACGCTCGCTGCCGACGCCCCTTCCGCCCGGGACGTGTGGCACTCCGAGTCCCTCGCGAGAATGTCCATCGGGTTGGCGGCGACCGTGCCGGTTTCGAGGCACCTCGGGGTCCAGGCTGGTGTCGCCTACGCGCAGAAGGGCGGTCGGCTGAGCGGGCTGGACAACCGCCAGCTGTCCTGCGACTTCGACGCGTCGGGCTGGCTCGGAGCGGAGCACGTCGCCGCCGCCGGCAGCTGCGACGCGGGACCGGACGAAATCGAAGCCGTGATGGACCTCGGGGTCGCCCTGGGCGGAGGAATCGCGGTTGGGGTGACGGACCGGGCCGATGTGAGCGTCGACCTGCTCTACACGCTTGGGCTCATCCCCATCGGAGGGGGAGACCGGTACTGGAGCGGGCCAAGGCACCGCGTCCTCACTCTTCGGGCCGGCATGGCCCTGCCGATCGGCTAGGGGTCGAGCGACCCTGTCGAGTGGCCCTCGCCAGAACAGTCTGATCACACACATGTTGGGGGGTGGGTGCGGCTAGCTCACCTGAGGATCCGCGAAGAGGAGTAGGGATGTCGCGCTAGTGAACCCGGATGCCTGTCATTGGGAGGCTCGCATGCGTCTGCTGATTTCCATGATCGCCTTGTTGCTCTGCGCGCCGGGCGTGGCACGGGCGCAGGCCGCGTGTCCGACGCCATGGCGGCTGGAAGAGCTCGTGCGGATCGGCTCCGCGGAAAGCACGGATCTCGTCGCCGGTGTTCGGGACCTTGCGATCGGACCGGATGGCGCCCTGTATGTCGCACAGGCCATGGTGCCGGCGGTCACGGTCTTCTCTCCCGATGGCA